>NZ_JAWOVT010000002.1:0-32565 GCF_033340055.1 Vibrio sp. 1580 | reverse complement strand
AGACTCAACTGAAGCGGAAGAAGCTGACGCACCTGCCGAGCAAACCGACGATCCGAAAAAAGCCGCAGTTGCCGCTGCAATTGCTCGAGCCAAAGCGCGCAAAGCGAAGCAAGCAGACTCAACCGAAGCGGAAGAAGCTGACGCACCTGCCGAGCAAACCGACGATCTGAAAAAAGCCGCCGTGGCAGCTGCCATTGCACGTGCCAAAGCACGTAAAGCGAAGCAAGAAACGCAAACTGAGCCTGTTGAAGACGCAACTTCTGAAGAACCAGAAGTGGATCCGAAAAAAGCCGCGGTTGCCGCAGCAATTGCGCGCGCGAAGGCTCGTAAAGCGAAACAAGCAGACTCAACTGAAGCGGAAGAAGCTGAAGCACCTGCCGAGCAAACCGAAGATCCGAAAAAAGCCGCCGTGGCTGCTGCCATTGCACGTGCCAAAGCGCGTAAAGCTAAGCAAGAAACGCAAACTGAGCCTGTTGAAGAAGCAACTTCTGAAGAACCAGAAGTGGATCCGAAAAAAGCCGCGGTTGCCGCAGCAATTGCGCGCGCGAAGGCCCGCAAAGCGCAACAAGAAGCTAATAAAAATAATACTGAGGAGAACGAGTAGTGTCGTTTTTTATTGCCAGTTCACCGCATACCCACAGTCGTCGTAGTACGCCAGACTTAATGAAATGGGTGGCACTTTGCGCACTTCCAGGTTTAGTAGCTCAAACCTACTTCTTTGGCTGGGGAACGCTTATTCAGCTGATTTTTGCCATCGCAGTCGCTGTATCACTTGAAGCCTTAGTTATGGTCTTCCGTAAACGTTCGCCGATGCGAGCACTACGTGATAACAGTGCGATCGTTACCGCTTGGTTATTAGCCGTTGCTATTCCACCATGGTCTCCGTGGTGGATTATGGTGATCGGACTTATTTTCGCGATCGTAATTGCTAAACACCTATATGGTGGCCTTGGTCAAAACTTATTCAATCCTGCCATGGTCGCTTATGTGGTCTTGTTAATCTCATTCCCAGTGCAAATGACGAGTTGGAGTGCCCCGACGTCACTCATACCTGATCACGTAAATTTTGCAGATACACTCTCTTTAATTTTTACGGGCTATGATTACGACGGCTTATCACTTCAGCAAGTTCGCTCAGGTGTTGACGGTGTGACAATGGCGACACCACTTGATGCATTTAAGACTGGCATTCTTACAGGTGCCACTCCAAGCGAAGTAATGTCGCAGCCGATATTTGATGGCTTAGGTGGTATTGGTTGGCAATGGGTAAACCTTGCTTACCTTCTTGGCGGCATAGTCATGATCAAAAAGCGTATCATCCAATGGTATATTCCAGCAGGTTTCCTTGCGAGTCTGACTCTGTTTAGCCTAGTGTTCACGTTGCTGACGCCAGGGGAAACTGCGTCGCCAATTTTACACTTGTTATCTGGTGCAACCATGCTTGGCGCATTCTTTATTGCAACCGATCCCGTTTCGGCGTCTACCACCGTCAAAGGACGTTTAATCTTCGGTGCGCTTATTGGTGCTTTGGTTTTTATCATTCGCAGTTGGGGCGGTTTCCCAGATGGTGTTGCATTTGCAGTGTTGCTTGCAAATATGTGTGTGCCACTGATCGATTACTACACCAAACCTAGAACTTACGGTCACTGAGGTAAACATGTTAACCGCTATTAGAAAAAATGGTCTGACACTCGCGATATTTGCATGTGCAACAACCGGATTAGTCGCCCTTACTCAGTACCTAACAAAAGACCAAATCAAGGTACAAGAGCAAAAACAATTACTTTCTGTTTTGAATCAAGTCATTCCAGAAAACATGCATGACAACGCACTCACGCAAGCTTGTACAATGGTCACGTCTCCAGATCTGGGGACATTACGTGCGATGCCAGCCTACCTCGCCACGAAGAATGGTGAACCAACAGCAATCGCAATAGAATCTATCGCGCCAGATGGCTACAATGGTGAGATAAAAGTGATTACTGGGATTGATAATCAGGGCAATATTTTGGGGACACGCGTCCTAAACCACCAAGAAACCCCTGGTCTGGGCGATAAAATCGATCTTCGTGTCACCGACTGGATCCTGAGCTTTACAGGAAAACAAGTCACGGAAAACAATTGGAATTCGTGGAAAGTTCGTAAAGATGGCGGCGATTTCGATCAATTTACTGGTGCAACGATCACGCCAAGAGCCGTCGTAAAAGTGGTGCGAAATACCGTTAACTACGTAAACCAATCTCGTGAAGACATTCTTAACCAGCCGTTAGGCTGTGAAGGAGAGCAGTAATGAATGAGAATAAATTACTGATGAAAAACGGTATGTGGAGTAACAACCCCGCTCTCGTACAACTGCTGGGCTTATGTCCACTGCTAGCGGTTTCTTCCACGATAACCAATGCATTAGGTCTTGGTATTGCAACCTTACTCGTGCTAGTTGGATCCAACGTCACGGTTTCTCTTATTCGTAACTATGTGCCAAAAGAGATCCGTATACCTGTATTCGTTATGATCATTGCCTCACTCGTTACCTGCGTTCAGTTGTTAATGAATGCCTATGCGTACGGTTTGTACCTGTCTCTAGGTATCTTTATTCCTCTGATTGTAACGAACTGCATTATTATTGGCCGAGCAGAAGCTTACGCGTCAAAAAATGATGTTGCACCCGCTGCGCTAGATGGTTTGTGGATGGGCCTTGGTATGACGAGCGTCTTGGTTGTTTTAGGTGCCATGCGCGAATTGATTGGTAATGGCACACTATTCGACGGAGCAGACCTTCTCCTAGGAGACTGGGCTTCAGCTCTACGGATTCAAGTTTTCCAATTTGACAATAGCTTCCTGTTAGCGCTTCTCCCACCTGGTGCATTTATCGGTGTTGGGCTGTTGATAGCGCTCAAAAATGTCATAGATAATTCAATTCAGGCACGTCAACCAAAAGAAGAAAAACCAACCATAGAACGTGCTCGCGTCACTAACGCATAACAAGATAAGGCTCTGTCATAGGAGCCTTTTTCATAAACCGCAGAGACGGTATTGGAAGTCAGCAATGAACAAAATAAAAAGAATCGAAATTCTTGAGCGATTACGAGAAAACAATCCGAATCCTCAAACTGAGCTTAACTGGAGCTCCCCTTTTGAGCTGCTAATCGCTGTATTACTATCAGCTCAAGCAACCGATGTAAGCGTCAATAAAGCCACCGACAAGCTTTTCCCTGTAGCGAATACACCTCAAAGCATTCTTGATTTGGGAGTCGATGGCTTAAAAGAATACATAAAGACCATCGGTTTGTTTAACTCAAAGGCAGAAAACACAATCAAGACTTGTAAGATCTTGTTGGAAAAACACAATGGTGAAGTTCCTGAAGATCGTGCCGCGTTAGAAGCGCTACCAGGCGTAGGTCGCAAGACCGCAAACGTCGTGCTCAACACCGCTTTTGGTTGGCCAACTATTGCCGTCGATACGCACATTTATCGCGTGTCGAATCGCACTAAATTTGCGATGGGAAAAACGGTTGATGATGTCGAGCAGAAGCTATTAAAAGTTGTGCCAAAAGAGTTCAAACTCGATGTGCACCACTGGCTCATTCTTCATGGTCGTTATACGTGCGTAGCAAGAAAGCCTCGCTGCGGTAGCTGTATTATCGAAGATTTGTGCGAATATAAAGAGAAAGTATACCCAGATAGCTAATGCTATTTGTAAATCAAAGCTAGGAGCAAAAAATGTCAAACGGTCGAATTCTCCACACTATGCTTCGCGTAGGTGATCTAGACAAATCCATCAAGTTTTACACTGAAGTTATGGGCATGCAGCTGCTTCGTACTAACGAAAATAAAGAGTACGAATACACGCTAGCGTTTCTTGGTTATGGTGACGAATCCCAAGGTGCAGTGATCGAACTGACTTACAACTGGGGTAAAACTGAGTATGACCTAGGTACTGCTTTTGGTCATATCGCCATTGGTGTTGATGATATCTACACAACTTGCGACGCTATCAAAGCGGCGGGCGGTAATGTGACGCGTGAGCCAGGTCCAGTAAAAGGCGGAAGCACGCACATTGCATTCGTAAAAGACCCAGATGGTTATATGATTGAGCTTATTCAAAACAAGCAAGCTTCATCAGGTCTTGAAGGCTAAGCGGCACTTCTAATAATCACTTGTACTGCAAGTTGAACTCCGATTACAGGCAGGTCTGCGATCTGCCTGTCCTTTTATAAACAAAACCCTTTACTTGATAATAGTTATCGTTTAGATTTATCCGCAACTTCGATATGCGGGATTACGATAATGATCAGTGAATGGGAAAAACACACACTTCTAGCCGATACGGCACTTCAACTAGATGACCCTGTTCGCAGCATTCTTCATTACCAGCAAGCCCTAAGCCTGAGTGAAGATATCAGCGAATGTGTGGAAATTGAGGCGGACGAGCGATTATTAATTTCTGTGATTTCTTGTCATAACTTAGCTCAGTTCTGGCGTTGGGCTGGAGATACTGACTATGAACTCAAATACCTTCAACTGGCCTCTGAGAAGGTCTTAACACTTATCCCACAATGCCCAAATAAAGAGTGTGCAAGCTTTATCGACTCGATAGGATGCTGTACTAAGGCGTTGATAGACTTTATGAAGCGTCACCCTAATCCGGCTATTGCCAAACAGGTTGAAAAAATCGATACCGCCACCAATTGCGAAGTCATTGCCAAATTCCGCTTAAACTAACATTCAAATTATACAGCAGGAATCACCGAAACGTGCTTGGCAAAATACCACTAAAATATTATTAACAACGTCAGTAAATCAAAAATGCCGAAGCTTTCAGCTTCGGCGTTTTTATATGCATCACACTTGGGTTCGCCCTAGAGATATCACGACTCGGCGGTTTTTGTCTTTTCCTATTGGCGAACCGTTATCTGCAATAGGACGACGCTTGCCGTACCCTTGCACTTGAATTCGATCTTCCGGTAGCCCTAGAGACTGAAAATAGTCACGAAGTGACTCTGCACGTCGCTCTGATAAACTTTGACTCGCACTTTTACCATCGGTTGAATCTGTGTACGTCGCCACCAGCACGAGATCGATATCTTGATTATGTCGGATATAATCTGCAATTTGTGATAAACGCTTTTTAGAAGCCTTGGTTAACTGATCACCTTGTCTTTCGTAGTGCAAAATCGTAAAAGCAATGTCCTCAAAACTATATTTCAATAAGTTGGAAATACAGTCGCTAAACGCGTTGTACTTGTTTTGAAATAGTACTGATGACAATGCGACTTCAATTCTCTGATCTCGGCTCTGCCAATCTTGGTAACTAAAAGTCGGATAACGGCCTTTTTCCAGCTCAGACAAAATGCCCCATGCTGTTTGCCCTCCGACATAACCATCAAACTGTTTAAAAAACTTTAAGTTTGTAATTCGATCGGCGTGTTCACCTGGTCGCCAAGGTGGCGGCATAGAAATGAGACTGACGTTACGTGTTTCTCCCATCGGGCGACGCATTTTTAACTCAAAGTCTAAATTGATTTTTTTATTTGCACGAGATGAAAATACCGCATCTCCAAAGCTTGGAATGGGGTGTACAAGCTGACATTCTAATGGTGTATTGACCACCATTTCCCATTGAGATTGCTGTGGAGTTGCAGCATAACGTTTGCCCATCAAAGCGAAGCTGCTTGTGCTAAACAACGAAAATACAACACCACTGGTAATCAGCCATTTCTTCATCTAATACTGTCTCTTAAACGGCAGTCTGTTGCCGTCAATTTGCATCAATAAAACCACTTCAACCGGCATGCAAAAATCTCGCCAATATAGGGTTATCTGTCACACTGCCATTAATGTGAGCCACCGTGTTCCAATCACCTTAACCGCCACTTAGCGTTTTACTTCCTCATGTTTTATCGGTTTACATGATGCAAAGTATGGCGAATAAACGTCTACATAATATGCAATACAAACTTATTGATTGGATGCAAAATAGAATTCCGGTTTTCTCTTAAATTGCGGTTTTTCTCATCGGTATAATCTGCAATAATGCAGCCTTCGTCACACAAAAATAAGCCAACATGACACTAGAAAATGAAGCTCTAACCTTGAAAAAACGCTTTCGTGGTTATTTCCCTGTGGTAGTAGACGTTGAGACCGCTGGTTTCAATGCTCAAACTGATGCACTTTTAGAAATCTGTGCCGTTACGTTGAAAATGGACGAACATGGCGTGTTGCATCCGGCCTCCACCATTCATTTTCATGTGGAGCCATTTGAAGGCGCTAACTTAGAAAAAGAAGCGCTTGAATTCAATGGTATTCGTGACCCTTTCAGCCCTCTTCGTGGTGCTGTTTCTGAGCAAGAGGCGCTAAAGGAAATTTATAAGCTTATTCGCAAAGAACAAAAAGCCGCAGATTGCTCACGTGCAATTATGGTTGCTCATAACGCAGCATTCGACTTGGGTTTTGTAAATGCAGCAAATGAACGCTGTAAACTAAAAAGAGTCCCTTTTCATCCCTTTGCTACTTTTGATACGGCTACATTAAGTGGCCTTGCTTATGGCCAAACAGTTCTCGCTAAAGCATGCAAAACAGCCGGGATGGAATTTGATAACCGTGAAGCACACTCTGCGCTTTACGATACACAAAAAACAGCAGAATTATTCTGCGGTATTGTCAACAAATGGAAGGCCCTCGGCGGTTGGCCGCTTGTCGACGAAGAATAATAAGTAAACACAACATATTAGGAAAAGTATGAATCCTGTCGTTATATCAGTGTGCGTCATGCTCGTGTTAGCATTGATGCGCGTAAACGTGGTGGTTGCCCTCACGTTTAGTGCCATCGTAGGCGGCCTAGTCGCAGGCATGAGCCTTGGGGATACGGTTGCCGCATTTGAAAGTGGTCTAGGTGGCGGTGCAACTATCGCGCTAAGCTACGCCATGTTAGGTACTTTCGCTGTTGCCATCTCGAAATCAGGCATCACGGATCTACTGGCCAAAAGTGTTATCAAGCGCTTAAATGGTAAAGAAAACTCCGCTTCCACTACTGGCTTAAAGTACGCCGTGTTGGTGGCGTTAGTGCTTGTCACGATGTCATCTCAGAACGTAATTCCGGTCCATATCGCCTTTATTCCAATTTTGATTCCACCTCTTTTGGGCGTATTCGCGAAACTTAAGCTCGACCGACGTTTGGTCGCGTGTGTTCTTACCTTCGGTTTGATCACACCTTACATGATCTTACCTGTTGGTTTCGGCGGTATTTTCTTAAACAACATTCTATTAAAGAACCTACATGACAACGGTTTGGAAAACGTGGTTGCAAGCCAAGTCCCAACCGCCATGTTACTGCCAGGTGCAGGCATGCTGTTTGGTCTATTACTGGCTATCTTTGTTAGCTATCGTAAACCGCGTGTCTACAAAGAAACTGAGTTGACTGTCGTTGACGAAACCGATCATGTCATCAATAAAAAGCACATCTTAGTTGCGGCACTTGGTATTGTCGCTGCATTGGGTGTTCAGCTTTACACGGGTTCAATGATTATCGGTGCTCTAGCTGGCTTTATGGTGTTTACTTTCGGCGGCGTTATTGCATGGAAAGAGACGCACGACGTGTTCACTAAAGGTGTACACATGATGGCAATGATTGGCTTCATCATGATTGCAGCGGCAGGTTTTGCAGCAGTAATGAAGCAAACTGGCGGTGTTGAAACACTAGTACAATCGCTATCAACCAGCATCGGTGACAATAAGCCTTTAGCTGCACTACTGATGCTGATCGTTGGTCTGTTGGTAACAATGGGCATTGGTTCATCGTTCTCTACGATTCCAATCCTTGCAACTATCTATGTGCCTCTTGCGCTAGCATTCGGCTTCTCGCCGATGGCAACGATTGCACTGGTAGGTACTGCGGCTGCGTTAGGTGATGCAGGCTCTCCAGCTTCTGACTCTACATTAGGCCCTACATCTGGTCTAAATGCCGACGGTCAACATGAGCACATTTGGGAAACAGTCGTTCCAACCTTTATCCATTACAATATCCCTCTAATCATCTTTGGTTGGATTGCAGCAATGGTGCTTTAATACTATTGTTTGGATGGATATACATTTAGTTACGAAAAAGCCGCTCAATGAGCGGCTTTTTGTTATTCATAACTGTGGTTATTGCGCTGGCATATTGTCAATAATACGCTCACGCATCAGCTTCAAGGTTGGTTCTGTCGACAGGTAATCGATGGCAATCGGAAAATAAGCGTCGTTAATTTTAAGAACCAAGCTAGGGTAAGAGCTCACACCTAGGCTCTTTGCAAGGCTCAATTGATCTTCGAACACACCTTCTAAGAAAGAGCCATCCATGTCATTCTTGAATTGCTGAACATTCAAGCCAATTTCTCTCGCTAGTTGCAAGTGAGTGGCTTCTTCATGAGGAGGCATCGCACGTAAGTAATACGCATGCTGAATCGCTTCTAGCATCTGCTCATAAGAATCTTGAAAGCCCGCTGCAATAACCGCACGACAAGATTGGTAAGTGCTTCTTACTGGCGTACAAAGCTTCCAGAAATCGTAGTTAAACTTAGTGCCTAACTGGCGCTCAATCTGCTTCCAAATACCTTCGAGTTTTTGTTGCATCTCGGGCGGCATCGGTAAATTAGTATCTGGCGCAAGACCACCAACCACATACTCAAACTGAATCACACCTGGCAGTTGCTGTTTTAGTTTATCCAGCGTTGGTTTGTAACCCCAACACCAACTGCACATTGGGTCATGCACGTAGTAAAGCTTTATGTTCATTCCACTAACCTAAAAAGAAAAAGGAGCCAGTACGGCTCCTTCGTATTCTATCGCTAAATGTGAGTATTTACGAATTACTCAGCTTGATCTTCAGCGCGCGCTGCTGCTTCTTTGATTAGAGGCTGCAGTTCACCTTTTTGGAACATTTCTAGAATAATGTCACAACCGCCGATAAGCTCACCTTCAACCCATAGTTGAGGGAAAGTTGGCCATTGCGCGTACTTTGGTAACTCAGCACGGATATCTGGGTTTTGCAGAATGTCTACGTAAGCGAACTTCTCACCACATGCCATTAGTGCCTGTGACGCTTGAGAAGAGAAACCACAGCTAGGTAGTTTCGGTGATCCTTTCATGTACAGCAGGATTGAGTTTTCAGAGATCTGCTGTTTGATTTTGTCGATAGTTTCCATCGCTTCCTCATTCATGGGTTTGAACTTTATTTATTTGCCACATTCTACTCAATAACGACAGAATAAAAACCATATAATTAATAAGGCTTAATTTTAGATTGCTCATTGGCGAGCAATGCAGCACTTCACCACTGCTAACCTCTTAAAATATTTTCATATCGGGGTTTTAATAAAGTAAAAACTTGCTAAAATACTTAGCAAGTCAGCCTTAAAGGCGACATAGCTATAAAAAAACACTGGAAGCAATCGAAAGGTCATCCTTTCAAATCAATGGAGAATCGAGTAATGGCATTTGAACTACCAGCTCTTCCTTACGCGAAAGACGCACTAGAACCACACATCTCAGCAGAGACTCTAGACTACCACCACGGTAAGCACCACAACACTTACGTTGTTAAGCTTAACGGTCTTATCCCTGGTACTGAGTTCGAAGGCAAAACTCTAGAAGAGATCATCAAGACTTCTACTGGTGGCGTATTCAACAACGCAGCGCAAATCTGGAACCACACGTTCTACTGGCACTGTCTTGCTCCAAATGCGGGCGGCGAGCCAACTGGCGCAGTTGCAGACGCTATCAACGCAGCATTCGGTTCTTTTGAAGAATTCAAAGCGAAGTTTACTGATTCAGCAATCAACAACTTCGGTTCTTCATGGACTTGGCTTGTTAAGAAAGCTGACGGTTCTCTAGAGATCGTTAACACTTCTAACGCTGCTACTCCTCTAACAGAAGAAGGTACAACACCACTTCTAACTGTTGACCTATGGGAACACGCGTACTACATCGATTACCGCAACGTACGTCCTGATTACATGAACGGCTTCTGGGCTCTAGTAAACTGGGACTTCGTAGCTGAGAACCTAGCGAAGTAATATACTTCCCCCTAAGTTCAATTTAGTCTTATTCAAAAGCTCGCTATTTAGCGGGCTTTTTTGTTTCGCCTTCCCTAGCACCTTTAAATAATTCCCTCTTTTACTAAAGTTCTTCTTATCCACGCCGTTAAAAGAGCATCGAGCGAGGAACATCATGCAAATTCATACGTTAGACAAAGCTGCAATTATCAACGAACTTCAGTTCGGTAATGGTATTAACCATGCCGTACACGAAGGTCGTCGTGCGGATTTCTCGCTGATTCTGTCTATGTTCTCTAATGATGTTCGCGATGTAGTCCCGGTTGAAGAGGTCCAGGAAGTCATCACCAGTGACAGTATTCTTCGCCAACAATTGGGTTTATCGCAACCTCAAGCTCTTCGTTCTGATAGCAGCAGCTATGAACTCGCAGCTGAACAAGCGAAACAGTTTCACGATGCAGGATTGCCTTCCGCAAAGCTGAGCCATTACCTAAAACCAGATGCGCTGACTTACCTGCCTGAAGACACATTCAACCTACCAGAGGAGGTTTATCACAACCTATCTGGTCATGAGCGACGCAGATTGGGCGAACGCAACAAACAACTGATCCCAGATGCTGGGCTATATAATCAGCTAGTGACGGCTCAACGTCAGCATCAAATTCAAGCTAAAGCATAGAGATCCGCTTTTTATCCAATAGCTTGCAATACCTACACGTCAGAAATGTGACATCTTACAAATTACCGCACAATAGTCCTCACTCGAAAGCGTTAGTTTGAAGCCTTTCACACTGAACCCAACGAATTTCAACCATGCTATTAGCACAAACCACTGGTGTATTGTTTTTCACATATGGATACAGTGAAGGTGCTATGGATATCAAAGAATCAATTATTCTCGTCACGTCTGCAGGTTCGGTTATAGGAAGAACCTGTGCAAATCACTTTGCTCACCTTGGAGCAACGTTGATTCTTTGTGACCAAAATTCTAGCGCTTTGAGAGCGAGCTATGAGCAAATCAGCGCTTTCACTGACAAAGTGTATGCGATGAATGTGTGTAGTGATAACACAACGTCCATTAACTTATTGTTTGACCAGATAGAATCACAGCTACATGCGACACCAGATGTGATTGTTAATTGCTGGACCAGCTCTCCTATGCCTGGCTTAATGGCGCCAGAACCAATGAGTACTTACATTGATCACTTGTCGTCTGCGGCACGCTTCCTTTATACCTACGGCCAAGTAGGAGCAGAGCGCTTTCGAGCCAGAAACAAGAAAGGCGTCATTGTTAACGTCATTTCTCATGACAACCATGAAGACTTTACGGGAGTTGAAAGCATGGCGGCGTTGGTGTCAGGTTTTACTCACAGCTGGGCAAAAGAACTCACACCATTCAACATTCGAGTGGGCGGCGTTATTCCCTCGGTAAATCATACAAAAGAAGAGCTCAACGAGAGACACTGGGCTGAGATCCAAGACGAACTAGTCCGCAACACAGCATACATCGTCGCGAATGAATACTTCAGTGGCCGAGTAGTTGCGACCGAAGTGTAAGCATACACAGCAACTCTGTTTTCCCAAGCCAGATGTAACTCCTGCACCAAAATAAAAAAAGCCCCAGTCATTTGACTGGGGCTTTAACCTTTTCCCGATTAAGGTTCCGTGCTAGCGAAAACCTTGCTCACTCGATTTTTTAATTACGCGTCAGCTTTTTCTTTCTTTGCTTTAGGTGCTGCTTTTGCTGCTTCTTGGTCTGCTTTCTTCTTGATAACAGTTGTACCTTCGAAAGTTTCGCCTTCAACAAATGCTTTACCGTAGTAAGAAGCCATCAACACATCTTTAAGTTCGCTGATTAGAGGGTAACGTGGGTTCGCACCAGTACATTGGTCATCGAACGCTTCTACCGCTAGCTCATCCAGTTTCGCTACGAAATCTGATTCAGCAACACCTGCCGCTTGGATAGACATTGGGATGTCTAGGTTAACTTTTAGTTCATCCAACCATGCTAGTAGACGTTCAATCTTCTGAGCAGTACGGTCACCTTCTTGGCTTAGGCCTAGGTGGTCAGCAACTTCAGCGTAACGACGACGTGCTTGTGGACGGTCGTATTGAGAGAACGCAGTTTGTTTAGTTGGATTGTCGTTCGCGTTGTAACGTACCACGTTAGAGATAAGTAGTGCGTTAGCTAGGCCGTGTGGCAAGTGGAACTCAGCACCCAGTTTGTGAGCCATTGAGTGACAAACACCTAGGAATGCGTTCGCAAATGCAACACCAGCGATAGTAGCTGCGTTGTGTACTTTCTCACGAGCGATTGGGTCATTTGCACCGTTCGCATAGCTTGATGGTAGGTACTCTTTTAGCATCTTAAGTGCTTGAAGAGCTTGGCCATCTGAGTATTCGTTAGCAAGAACTGATACGTAAGCTTCTAGAGCGTGAGTTACTGCATCGTAACCACCAAATGCTGTTAGAGACTTAGGCATGTTCATTACTAGGTTCGCATCAACGATTGCCATGTTTGGCGTGATTTCGTAGTCAGCTAGTGGGTATTTCGCACCAGTCTTGTCGTCAGTAACAACCGCGAATGGAGTAACTTCTGAGCCAGTACCTGAAGTTGTAGTGATACATACAAGCTCAGCTTTTTTACCCATTTTAGGGAACTTGTAGATACGTTTACGGATGTCCATAAAGCGCATTGCTAGTTCTTCAAAGTGAGTTTCTGGGTGTTCGTACATTACCCACATGATTTTCGCTGCATCCATTGGTGAACCACCGCCTAGCGCTAGGATAACGTCAGGTTGGTAGCTAGCCATTTGAGCCGCACCTTTTTCTACTACAGACAGTGTTGGGTCAGCTTCAACATCGAAGAATGTTTGAACTTCCATGCCTTGAGCTTTTAGTAGGCTTACTACGTCATCTGCGTAACCGTTGTTGAATAGGAAACGGTCAGTTACTAGGAATGCACGTTTCTTACCTTCTAGGTCGCCAAGCGCGATTGGAAGGCTACCACGACGGAAGTAGATTGACTTAGGTAGTTTATGCCACAACATGTTTTCAGCTCGCTTCGCTACAGTTTTCTTGTTGATTAGGTGTTTAGGACCTACGTTCTCAGAGATAGAGTTACCACCCCAAGAACCACAACCTAGCGTTAGAGATGGCGCAACGTTGAAGTTGTACAAGTCACCGATACCACCGTGAGTAGTCGGGATGTTGATTAGGATACGAGCTGTCTTCATCTTGTCACCGAAGTAACGGATACGATCAGCGTTAGTATCTTGGTTAGTGTAAAGACCAGATGTGTGGCCGATACCACCAATCTCAACCATAGTTACCGCTTGAGCAACCGCATCTTCGAAGTTGTCAGCACGGAATAGACCTAGAGTTGGAGATAGTTTCTCGTGAGCGAATGCGTCATCGTGAGATACTTTACCCAGACCTTCACCAACAAGAACTTTAGTGTCTGCTGGAACTTTAACGCCTGCCATTTCAGCGATTGCTGCTGCTGGCTGACCTACGATTTTCGCGTTTAGCGCACCATCGATAAGAAGCACTTTACGAACTTTATCAGCTTCTGCTTTGCTTAGGACATAAGCTTTGTGAGAAGCAAAACGCTCTTTCACTTCGTCGTATACTTCATCAACTACGATTGCAGCTTGCTCAGAAGCACATACTACACCGTTGTCGAAAGTCTTAGACATAAGGATAGAAGCAACAGCACGTTTGATGTCTGCTGTTTCATCGATAACAACCGGAACGTTACCTGCACCTACACCGATTGCTGGCTTACCAGAAGAGTAAGCGGCTTTAACCATGCCTGGACCACCAGTTGCAAGGATAAGAGCGATGTCATCGTGTTTCATTAGAGCGTTTGAAAGCTCAACAGAAGGCTGGTCGATCCAACCGATGATGTCTTTTGGTGCGCCTGCTGCTACTGCTGCATCTAGAACGAGTTTAGCTGCATCGTTAGTTGAGTTTTTCGCACGTGGGTGTGGTGAGAAGATGATACCGTTACGAGTCTTCAAAGAGATTAGAGATTTGAAGATCGCTGTAGAAGTTGGGTTAGTCGTTGGTACGATACCGCAGATGATGCCTACAGGCTCAGCGATAGTCATAGTACCTAGGTTGTCATCCTCTTCTAAGATGCCACACGTTTGTTCGTCTTTGTATTTGTTGTAGATAAACTCAGAAGCGAAGTGGTTCTTGATTACTTTATCTTCAACAATACCCATACCAGATTCTTCTACCGCTTGTTGAGCTAGCGGGATACGGGCCTGGTTAGCTGCAAGCGATGCTGCACGAAAGATTTTATCTACTTGCTCTTGAGAGTAAGTAGCGAACTCTTCTTGCGCTTTCTTAACGCGAGCAACCATTGCATCTAGTTCAGCCATATTAGTTACAGGCATAGGGAATCTCCTAAAATTAACAAATATTAAAAACTTTTTACTAAGGCTATTACTTATCGTTTTTACTGTTTATCAGTCACTTAGAAAACAAACGTCTTAGTAAATTGCTTTCAGGACTGAGTATAATATTTCAGAGTGTGAAAAAAATTGACTTGGATCAGTTCTCACCACCTAAATACTACCAAAGTGGTGCCTCATCACACCAAAATGACATAAATCACTGATAAACAAATAAATTAACTTTCATTTTTTATTGAGTAAAAAAGAAGCAAATGGACAAATAAATAAAAGAAACTACAACAACCTGTAAAAAAGTTTCATTTTTGACCAACAAAATTACATGTAGGCCCAATTCTTTGTGCTACTGAGAGTATATCGAACCGAATACATCTCTCTACAAACCACCTTGGTTTTTATCAAAAGTGTGCGAATGTTAACGTTTATGTAAAACAGCGCAATTTATCAGCAACTTTATACGTAACATTTCCTTTCCAGATTAGATACAGTTTATTAAAGAATTAGTTTTTCTCACTTAAATGGCAGGGAATGCGTTAGTTTTTTTCATTTCTTACAACCTAACTTTTGCCTTACATTACGCCCAAATTACCCCTTCTCCTTTTCACTAATGTGAACTTTGATGAGTACGCAACATGCAAACTTTTGAACTTGCTATCTTCTTGCAGTTTTTTCTCGGTTTGGTCGCCGCAGTAAACCCTGTTGGTATCATGCCTGTGTTTGTGTCACTAACCGGGCATATGACACCAGACGAAAAGCGCAATACGGCAACAACAGCAAATGTGGCTGTTGCGATCATCCTGATCATTTCGCTTTTTGCTGGTCAGTTATTGTTAGACATGTTCAGTATTTCTCTGGATTCGTTTCGTGTCGCTGGCGGGTTGCTATTACTTAGCATCGCATTCTCGATGATGAGCGGTAAACTGGGGGAAGATAAGCAGAACAAACAAGAGAAAACGGAATACGTCAGTCGTGAACAGATTGGTGTGGTCCCTCTTGCAATGCCTTTAATGGCAGGTCCTGGTGCAATCAGTTCGACTATTGTTTATGGTGCACGCTACCCAAGCATGTTCGATACCGTGGGCATTAGTATTACGATTGGTTTGTTCTGCCTTTGTTCATGGCTATTATTCCGTTCTGCCCCATTGATCGTACGATTTTTAGGTCAAACTGGAATCAACGTCATTACTCGTATCATGGGTTTGATATTGGGCGCGCTTGGCATAGAGTTCATTGCGAATGGCTTACGCAACTTATTTCCAGGATTAGCCTGAGTTTCTATAAAATTGTATGATAGAGCGATTCAACAATGGATCGCTTTGTCATGACGACTGACTCTCTTAAACATACTCTATATGTCACCATTTTTGGTACTCATACCAAAGCTGGTAAAACGTTCGATATTGCTCTCATTATCGCGATCATCAGTTCGTTAATCGTACTGGTGTTAGATTCGATACCCTCCGTTCGGGCCGAGTGGGAAAAAGAGCTGAAGTTTATTGAATACACATTTACTGGCCTATTCACGATTGAATACCTTCTAAGGCTTTATTGCTCCCCCAAACCTGCCGCCTACGCAAAGAGTTTTTATGGTGTCGTCGATTTACTTGCGATTTTGCCCACTTATTTAGCACTCTTCTTCCCATCCGCTTCGTTTATGGGTGTGATCAGGGCGCTGCGAGTGATGCGAATATTCCGCATACTCAAGTTAGTCCGATACCTCCAAGAGTCCAATATCCTCTTACGTTCACTGCTTATGGCGCGCAGAAAGATTTTTATCTTCTTTAGTTCCGTCGCCATTATGGTAACGATTTTCGGCTCGTTGATTTTTATCATTGAAGGACCTGAAAACGGATTTACTAGCATTCCTAAGAGTATTTATTGGGCGATCGTGACCATCACAACGGTTGGGTATGGTGACTTGGTCCCTCAAACAGACCTAGGTAAAGGGCTTGCATCACTCACCATGTTACTGGGTTATTCCATTTTGGCGGTACCTACAGGTATTTTCACTGCCGAACTGCACCAAGAGATGCAATCGCACAAAGTATTGGTGAAATGCCCAAACTGCTCCCACGCAGGGCACGACTCTGACGCAATTTACTGTAAACATTGTGGTAGTGAACTGGCCGATCCAGACAAAAGAGTCGTTCGAACGGAAGACGACGCATGAAAAAAGAGCTCCCTACGGAGCTCTTTTATTTTGTCATCAAATAAAGGATTGATGTGATTATGCTTTCTCAGACAGAATAATTCTCAGAGTACGACGCAATGGCTCCGCAGCACCCCAAAGCAGTTGGTCACCAACAGTGAAAGCATTTAGGAAATCATCACCCATTGCCATCTTACGTAGACGACCCACTGGTACAGACATTGTGCCCGTAACTTTTGCCGGCGTTAGCTCTTGAGCAGTGATGTCACGGTCGTTAGGAATCACTTTCACCCAATCGTTATGAGTGGCGATGATTTCTTCGATTTCGTCCATTGGTACATTTTGTTTAAGCTTGATAGTAAGTGCTTGAGAGTGACAACGCATCGCGCCAATACGCACACAAGTACCGTCAATTGGAACAGGTGAACTTTGAGAACCCAAAATTTTATTCGCCTCAGCGCCCGCTTTCCACTCTTCTTTACTCTGACCATTATCGCGCTTCACATCGATCCATGGGATCAACGAACCAGCTAGTGGCACACCGAATTTATCGGTAGGGAAAGAGCCGCTGCGCATTGTATCCGCGACTTTCTTATCAATATCTAGGATAGAGCTTGATGGGTTTGCAAGTTCAGAGCTCACAGAGTCATTGATAACGCCCATTTGCGAGATCAATTCACGCATATTTTGCGCACCGGCACCAGATGCGGCTTGGTAAGTCATTGCGCTTGTCCACTCAACAAGGCCTTTCTCAAATAGACCACCTAGCCCCATTAGCATTAAACTAACCGTACAGTTACCACCGACAAATGTGTTCGTGCCACCGTGGATGCCTTGTTGGATTTGCTTTAAGTTCACTGGATCAAGTGTGATGATCGAATCTTCAGCCATACGTAGCGTAGAGGCCGCATCAATCCAGTAGCCTTTCCAACCAGCCTGACGAAGTGCAGGGAAAACTTTTTCTGTGTAGCTACCACCTTGACAGGTGATTACCGCATCAAGCTGTTTTAAGCTTTCAATATCATACGCGTCTTGCAGTAAGCCTGCGTCTTTTCCTAAGTTAGGAGCAGGAATACCAACTTGAGAAGTACTGTAGAATACTGGTTCGATTAGGTCGAAGTCTTTCTCTTCAACCATACGCTGCATAAGGACTGAACCAACCATACCGCGCCAACCAACTAAACCAACTCTCATCGTATTAACTCTCCATGTATTAAAAAACCTACCCCATAGTTAATTTTTCACAGCAAAATCTCAACCCCTATTTTGTAAATAAGCGCGTTTTTTAACCTTTTCCTCTGAAAAACCGGGTTACACGAGATTTTTTAGTGTTTGGTTTGCGGTTTTAACCATTTTTCAAGTAGGGAAAGCACTTTAGTCCCCTAATTGGTCTTACCACTCAATGAGAAAATAACACATGAAGCACAATAATTTCACATTACACAACATTTAAAACCAAAAAAGTTAAAACAAACTAACAGTTAATTTCACAAGCAAACGTTTTTACCGACGAACATCAAGATAAAACACCAAATGTTCGAAATATAATTTTTGTTAATGTATGTTATGCGCGATTACAACAAGGAGCGCCTTCCTCTATTGCTCCAAGATTGACAGAGGCACATATGAAGCAAGTTACACCACGCCTACCAAGCTTGATACAGGTATTTATCTCGCTCGGTTTATTTCTCCTGCTGGCATTTTCGTTCACAGCCAAGCTAGACCTACCGATTCAGCTAGCGCTATACATAGGTTGGTTCATTGTCATGATATTGGGCATAAAGCTTGGCCATCAGTATAAAGATCTGGAAAAAGCAGCACTAAATGGCATTTCCAATGGACTTGGAGCCGTTTTAATCCTTTTGGCCGTTGGCGCGCTTGTAGGTACTTGGATCTCTGGTGGTATTGTTCCAACCATTATTTACTACGGCCTTAAAGCAATCCACCCTTCCATCTTTTTGCTCGCGACCATGATCATCTGTTCATTGACTGCGCTAGCGACTGGCACATCTTGGGGTGCGGCTGGCACGGCAGGTATTGCAATGATGGGTATCGGTCAAGGTCTTGGTGTTCCTGCGCCAATCACTGCAGGTGCCGTACTTTCAGGCTGTTACTTTGGTGACAAAATGTCGCCTCTATCGGATTCAGTAATCCTTGCTTCATCTATGTCTAACGTTGAAGTGATGGAACATATTAAAGGCATGTTGCCGATAGCACTCATTAGCTACATTATTACAGGCATTATGTTTACTGCATTTGGCTTCCACTACGCAGGTCAAGTTGACATGAGCCAGGTAGACTCTGTCATTAAAGCGATGGAACAGCAGTTCTACATCACCCCTTACTCATTTGTTCCTGTGATCATCGTATTGTCACTTCTAGCGATGCGTATGCCTTCATTCCCAGTGATCAGTTTTGGTTCTCTGCTAGGTATTATTTGGGCAGTGATGATCCAAGATGTCGATTTCCTAACCGCGTTCAACACGGCTTGGGCTCCGTTTGCAATCTCATCTGGCGTAGATTTCATTGACTCAATCCTTAACCGTGGCGGCATGTCTTCAATGCTTGGGTCGGTAGCGGTTATCGTATTCGGCCTTGGTTTTGGCGGTCTACTAGATAAAGTAGGCGTGCTAGAGACTATCGCGAAGCTGTTTGAAAAACGCGTTCAAAGTGCAGGTTCATTGGCAACAAGCACAATTGGTACGGCCTTTATGGGCAACGTATTTGGTTCAGCGATGTACGTTTCACTTATTCTGACCCCAAAAATCTGTGCGAAGAACTATGACCGTCTAGGCTACAAACGTAAGAATTTGTCTCGTAACGCAGAATTTGGCGGCACGCTAACCTCAGGTATGGTCCCTTGGAGTGACAACGGTATCTACATGGCCAGTATTTTGGGTGTTGCTACACTGTCTTATGCCCCGTTCATGTGGCTGAGTTTTGTATGTATCATCGTAACGATCTTCACTTCTTACATGGGTTGGTTTGTTGATAAGTGCGAACCAACAGCAGAAGCAGTTGAAGAAGCTGAAGGCGAATTAAAGCAGCAAACCGCTTAACTTCGCAGAGATAGGAAGAACCTCCCTTCCGAATTCAATACTAAAAAAGAGCACTTTAAAGCGCTCTTTTTTTATTTCCAAAACAAATCGTTAGCTTTGTTTGACTGGCGTTTTCACGGCTGCACGCTTCCCAAACCAATAGCCCAAGCCAAGCGGTGCAAAGAATATAACGGCAATGAACAGAATAAAGTAGATGATGGTACTTTTGACAAGTTCAATCAGCTTAGTCATTGCGAGATTCACAACCTCTTGCGACACTCGATCCATATCTTGAGCAAACTTCTCGCGCTCATGGGTAATGATCTGTGCGATTTCTTGACGTTCTCTGGCAACCATCAGCTCTATAGCTTGGCGTTCTTCACCCAACTGAGATAAACGCGCCTCCGTCCTTTGATCGATATCGTCAACCAAAGGTTGTAACTCCAGCGCCATTTGTTCTGCCAAATAACGCATGTACTCTGGGTTGTTATCGATAAAATCCCTCATCGAATCAGCGGTAACTTGCAAACTATTGAGCGCCGCATTGACTTTTTCGATACTGGCAGAGCTATTCAAGGCCAACAACTGCGCTTTCCACGTCATAATTTTTGGTGTCTGTTCTGATACCAGACTTAGACGTTCAGAGACATCCCCAAGTGCTTCTGGCATCGTGCCTAGCGTTGTAACGGCTTCCTCTTCGCTAATTTGGTTTGCATCTAACCACCCACGGTAAGCCGGAGTCCTAATCATGCTTAAATCAGCGAATGGATGCTGCTTGGCGAACTCTGCAACAAACGTTTGTGTCTTGATGTATGCTTCTTTCTTCAATAAAGATTGAGCCAGTTTATCTACCTCTTTCGCTAAATAAACGGAAACTAACTTGGCCTCATCAGACGCAAAGAGCTCATTACCAGAAGCGGTAGTAAAGAACTGTTCCATTTGTAGCGTGAAAGTCCATGTATCAATCAGTGCAGCCATTGGGGACACTTGATACGCAGAAGCTTGGATGCCTTCTTCAGCATTTATCTTCCAAAGTAAAATATAAGATTGATGAACTTTATCATGAGGATCATATTGTTCGTGTAGTGCATCTGCTGCTTGCTCAACCTGAGCAAAAAACTGCTGCGCATACTCACGAGTCAAAAGACGCATATTGAGCTCTTGTTTGGTAAGAGGGACGGTTTGACTCTCGATCTTGACTTCGAGCAGGGAGCACCCTGAAAGCATCATAACCAGCCCTATCAACATCATTGAAGACATTCGGCGAACGGACATGAAAACACCTTTAACAAATTGTATAGAACAGGAATAAAGCGAACTAAGTCATATAGTTCGAGCCTTTATTACCTCAACTCTTATGACATTAAGTCAGAGCAATATCAATCTGTTAGCGCTTCTGTTATCTTTTCACTATTGAGAACATTATTAGCAAAAAGTATGGTTTGTTTTAGGACATCATCTAAACATGCCAACTTCTCTTCCGGCACTTTTTGCCCTTGTTTAATCAACAGTTCAATATCACCCGAAATACAGTGCAATGGCATTGCACCTAAACTCCCTGAGACCCCTTTAAGACTGTGTGCGGCTCTTTGCGCTTGCTCTTTATCCTCTTCTAACAGCTGATACATTTTAGTGCCATCGCCAGAGTGGTCCTGAATAAAGACCTCCAGTAACATCCGCACAGCGCCCTCGTCACCAGACAGAGAATCTAACATTTTATTGATATCTATGTACGGCTCACGTTCCACTACTTCCACTTGTGATGAATTCACCTCATTACAACTTTTTTCGTTCATTTGGACGTTTTGAAAATTTTCTGACTGAGCTGAGGGAACAGTGTTAGCTCCATTTTCATCATCGCCAACTTGCTCTGACTTTTTATCATCGGTTCTGGGTAGTGGTATCGGTTGAATCGTTTTTGGGGAGAAGGCTCCCCATGAAATGAGGAAAAGGAGCAAACCACTGATTACAGACAGCCAAACAATAAAAGTCATTAGCTTCTGTTCCAACTGCTCATTTATCGAAGTTAACTGGTTCGGGAAATCTGGATTAAGCAGTTGATTAGATAAATAACTGCCCTGTGCCTGAGCAGATAGTGCGCTTGAGGTTTGAGCAAGCTGGCGCTGAAGAGCGCTTCGCTCTTCGGGAGAGAGCGTCTCTGATTCAATAAAAAGTCGGTCTAAGTCACGGTAAGTATCGCTATTCGTTGCAGAGTCACTAAAGACAGACTCAAAAACAAGCGCACCTAAGCGATAGTACATTGCCTGAATTTGCTCAGAGTTTTCTGTTCGAGCACGGCTGCTTCGTAACTGTTCTGCTAACGAAACCAATTCACTGTCACTTCTTACAAAAGCTCGAGCACTTTCTAAAAATCGGTCGGTCGTATAAAGTAATTGAGTGATGTCTGGTGTGATTTTCCCTTCAGAAAACTCACTTTCAAGCTGTAAGCGAACTGCATAAGCCAACTGAAGTTTCAGTGAAATTTGGTCGACGTGTTTAACACGGTAAGGCAGATCGAAGTTAAAAAAGTGCCTGACTTCTTCAACTTTACTTCCTAACTCATTTACAGTCGAAATCGTTTGAATCGTTTGTTTGGCTTGCAGCCAAATGCCAAGTGCTAAAACACACCACAAAACGAACCAGAACCAAACAAACCGCCGTATTCCTTCTTTTAGCTTCAGCAACACTTGCCCCTCGCATATCTCCATTAATTACAAGCATATACTATGGATGTTTCTTATTCACATAAAAAAAGAGAGCCGTTTGCTCTCTTTATTTAACGATATGATTTTAATTGCGACTTAACTGATCTTTTAGATTTGGAGGCGTCCCTTTAATCGTTAAGGTATCCGTCTCTGGATCATAAAAAATACGCTCGCCAAGTAAGAGACTATCGAAGCTAATATTCAAACCACCACCAGCTCCAACAAATTTAGTCAGTTTGCGAACCGTCGCACGATCACCTGGGAAAGACTCTTCAAGCTCGTACCCTTGCTCTTTGGTGAAATCCATAAAGCTCGTGCCATCTTGGCTTTGAGGAAGCTCTCCGGAAAGCTCTGAGATTTGAACCTCATCACCGGATTTAATTTGCTCATTGCAGTAGTCGTAAACTTGTTTCTTGTACTCGTTCACTTCTTGCTTTTCTAGCTTCGAGTCAGCACAAAAATCATCCACCGCCTGCATCAACACTAAGTTTTGTTGTTTAGTATCTAAGCCAATATCCGCTTGCAGAAAATCTAGGAAGAAGTCCGCCACTTTACGGCCAACACGCCCTTTAATGTATTGCAGATAACGATTGGATTCCTTGTCGGTCTCGTAGCTCGACAGGTCGATGCGTGCGGCAATATCCATTTTGGTGATATCTAAGTAATCTGTCGCACTGATGTCCAAACCTTCGGTCACTTTTAAACTCTGATTCATTGGTAAGATACCGATGAACAAGTAGTCCGTTGCTAAACTCTGATACTCAGCGAAAACCAAGATACCTTCATCCGCAAATGGGTACTTAATCAACTCTTCTTTCAAGCGATTTGCACTAATTTGTGAGAAGTCGTAAAAATCTCGCTCTCCTTTGCGCATTTCTTGAAGCCAAAATTGAAATTCGCTGTCTGACTGGAAAGCGCCAAAACCTTTACCAGCTTTAGAATGGAATACTCGGTGAAGCTCAGCGACTAAGTTTTCTGTAGATGCATCGTTCTCTAATGATGCTGGACGAAAGTTTACAACCAGCTCGTCCTGATCGTTTTTGCACAGTTGATGCAGAATAACGTTTGAAAGATGAAGACTCATAGTGATTTTATCTTGCTACAAGGTTTTAGTTGATGGGCATTGTAGGTTATCATAAGCCGCTTTTACTATCATTATTAGAGTCTTTATGCCGATTACATCTAAATATACTGACGAGCAAGTAGAAAAAATTCTTGCTGAAGTAGCAACAGTTCTTGAAAAACATGCTGCTTCTCCTGAGTTGACGCTAATGATTGCCGGAAATATCGCAACCAATGTCTTAAATCAACGTGTTGCTGCTTCACAACGCAAAGCGATTGCTGAAAAATTTGCTCAGGCGCTGATGTCTTCTTTAGAAACACCAAAAACACACTAATCACGGACAATAGAACACATACATGGTAGACAGCGGAAACTCATACGGCGAACGTGTATCTCGACTAGTTGGTTGGGGTCACTGGTTTGCATTCTTCAATATCGTTGCATCGATGTTGATAGGCACACGCTACATTGTTCAGTCTCCTTGGCCCGAGACGTTACTTGGTCAGTTTTATCTGGCGGTTTCTTGGGTTGGTCACTTTGGCTTTCTAGTTTTCGCACTTTACTTGCTTGTTCTATTCCCGTTGACGTTTATCCTGCCATCGCGGAAATTGTTCCGTTTGGTGGCAGTGATTTTCGCAACCGTTGGGCAAACCATATTATTAATTGATACCCAAGCGTATCAGTCGATCAATTTGCACTTAACTCCCGTTGTCTGGGAGTTACTATTCAGCGAAGACAAAAGTGCACTCAGCACTGACCTACAACATTTATTTGTTGTGATGCCGCTGATCTTCCTTATTCAACTCGCACTATCCGAATGGGTATGGCGAAAACAGCGCAAACTATCTCATAAGCACGTAGGACGCCCTCTCGCGGCCGTCTTTTTCCTCAGCTTTATGACCAGCCATTTGGTTTACATTTGGGCAGATGCGTATTTTTACAACCCAATTACTAGCCAGCGTTCAAACTTCCCGTTGTCTTACCCGATGACAGCGAAGAGTTTTATGGAAAAACATGGTCTACTTGACCGTGAGGAATACCTAAAACGTTTAGCAGAAAACGAAGGCAACGTAGAGTTAGTCAACTACCCTCTTGAAAAGCTTGAGTTTAACCGCCGAGTTAATAAGCTCAATGTGTTGATGATAAGCATAAACAATTTACGAGCGGATGCGCTGAACCAAGAAGAGATGCCTAACCTCTATGAGTTTGCTGAAAACAATCAGAACTTCCGTAATCATTACAGCTCAAGTAATGATACATACGGGGCCTTTGGTTTGTTCTATGGCTTACCGACCAGTTATGCATCAAGCATCAAGGCGCAAGGTGCTTCCCCAGTATTGCTCGATGTACTGAAAGATCAGGGCTACAACTTTGGTTTATTCAGTGGCAGTGGGTTTGAAGATGATCTCTACTCAGAAATTATTTTCCGCGACTTGAACTTAGCGGAAGACCTAGATGGCACGCAAGCTCATACCGATAAACAATCTATCGCAAACTGGAATACATGGTTAGCAGAGAAAGCAAGTCAGCCATGGTTTAGTTACATCGAAGTCACCACCGTTGATAATTTTGAATCGATTCCTTCAAATAATGACGAAGAAATGCCCGCAAGTGAGCGATTCAAAAAAGCTTATGAATATGCAGTGAAGTCGGCGGATAGAACTATCGCCGGTATTATTGATGAACTAGAAACGACGGGACAACTGACAAACACCATCGTAATCATCACTTCTAATCACGGTAGTGAATTTAACGAAACCAATACGAACAGCTGGGGAGCAAACAGCAACTACAGCCGTTATCAATTACAAGTTCCGATGGTGATCCATTGGCCTGGAATGCTGGCTGGCGAATTTAATCACAGCACAAGCCACCTGGACCTCTCGGTTACACTATTGCAAGATATGCTCGGCGTATCTTCCAACCCATATGATTACAGTAGTGGTCGCAACCTATTCGATGAAAGTCGTCGTCGCTGGATCTTGGCGGGCGATACTCGCGAGCTTGCCTTAATTACTAGCTCACAAACCACAGTGATCGATAAGTTTGGCAACTACAAGCTGTATGACAAAAACTACAAACGACTTCGAGATGATGCACCGAAGTTGCCAGTTTTGATGCAAGGTTTAACTGAGTTACAGCGTTTTTATTCTAAAAACGATTAATACCTAGCAATCCATATGCTATTCAAACTCCCCTTTTTGGGGAGTTTTTGTTTATTTCAACAACACAAACCACAAATTTGCGCAGTAAACATCCAATCAGTTCAACTAGGGGTTTACAACATTTTCAAAGCCTTATATTATGCGCCTCAACAACGGAGAGATGGCTGAGTGGTTGAAAGCACCGGTCTTGAAAACCGGCATACGTTAATAGCGTATCTAGGGTTCAAATCCCTATCTCTCCGCCACATTTAGAAAAAGCCCGCTAAGAAATTAGCGGGCTTTTTCGCATCTCCAGACTTAAAAAGATTTGTACAAATCACTTATCACTTCTTGAACGCAACTAAGCACTCCGCCACACTCAGAAAGAACCCACAAAAAATTAATGCCCTTTTCGTTCGTTCCAGTGTTGAATCAATTTGATATTTACGTCTAGTTGTATCTACTCATCAATAAAGACTTCTTTAGCGGCATTGATAAGCTGCAAATGGATTGGGACGAGGTCAGCATGATTCGTTCGATATCCACCTCCAACGACAGCTGCGACAGGGATACCTCGAGATTTCACTGTTTGCATTAAAAATCTATCACGTTCTAAGATCCCTTGCGTCGACACATCAAAATATCCAAGCTCATCGTCTTGATGTATATCGACACCAGCATCGTAGATAACTAAATCAGGGCGATGAAGATTAAGTGCCATATCGACCACTTCTTTAAACGCCATTAAAAAGTCCTCATCACCTGTTCCTCGCACCAAAGGCACATCGAGATCAGACTGAGGCTTCCTCGCTGGGAAGTTTTTATCACAGTGGAAAGAAAGCGTGATGATATCTGGCTCATCGTCACATAAAGTTGCTGTTCCATCCCCATGGTGAACATCACTATCAATGATCAATACGTTATCGACATGCTCGACTTCGAGCGCTTGCCTGGCCGCGATCACTAAGTCATTAAATAAACAAAAACCACTGCCAAACTCTTTGTGTGCGTGGTGATACCCACCACTCAAATGAATGGCCACACCGTACTCAAGTGCCTTTTTTGCGGTCAGAGCCGTGCCCGCTGCTGACGTTAGCGTTCTGGTAATGAGAGACTCACTCCAAGGAAAACCTATTCGGCGCATCTTCGCAGCTGGCATGTTTCCACTAACAAGTAACTCGACGTATTCCTCGTCATGAACACGTTTTACTTCCCCAACAGTTAATGCTTCGGGCTGGAAAAACTGCGTGTGCTCTTTCCAGTTATCTTTCTCTATATGCACCAATACCGATTCATAGAGGTACTGGTATTTCATAATTGGGTAACGATGCCCCTCTGGCAACTCAAGTTGAGAATAAATCGGGTGGTAGATAAATGGCAGCATGAGAAATTCTTAATAACAATGGTAACGAAATAGTATCAACTTAAAGGGTTGAATAAAACGCAATTTAATTGATAATGATTTTCAATATCAATTAAATTTAATATACATATGAATTCTACTTTCTTTGCTATTCTCGGCGCACTGTTTGGCTCTCTTTGTGCCCTGTCCCTATTTTCATCTCTTGTTGTTGGTGCGTGGTGGTTGGTTGATTTTATTGTGCTTAACTAACACAATGACTTTCAACTGAAATCAAAAAAACATAGGTGTTTGTATGAGTCAAACCGTCTTTATTACCGGAGCAAATCGCGGCATTGGCCTTAGCTTAACTGAGCTGTACCTGAAGCAAGGCCACCAAGTACATGCTACTAGCCGTTCCTTAGAGAACAGTTCAGAACTACAAACTCTAGCCTCACAATTCAGCAATCTAGTTTTGCACGAACTGGATGTCACGCACTACGAACAAGTCGCTAAGCTTGCCGATAAACTCCCTGCCATCGACTTACTCATCAATAATGCAGGATATTACGGCCCCAAGGGATATGGCTTTGGAAATACTGACGTAGAAGCATGGCGTAAAGTCTTCGAAGTAAACACCATTGCTCCGTTAAAACTGGTTGAGTACTGTTACCCTCGCTTACAACAAGGCAAGATGAAAAAGATTGCTTGTATCTCATCAAAAGTCGGCAGTATGACCGAAAATACGTCCGGCGGCGGCTATATTTATCGCTCATCGAAAGCGGCGCTTAACTCGGTTGTTAAAAGCTTAAGTAATGATTTAACACCTGAAGGGTTTACTGTTTTGGCGCTTCACCCTGGTTGGGTAAAAACGGCGATGGGCGGGCCAAATGCTTTGATAGATACGCAAACCTCCGCGCAAGGCCTAGCGAACGTGATAGAACTGAGCACACCGCAGCTTTCAGGTCGATTTATTAACTACGATGGTACTGAGTTACCTTGGTAGCAGCATTAAGACAGAACCATCACTAAACCAAATACCATCAAAGCCAGGCTTCATAATCGTGACTTGGTTGGCAAACATAATGTTCATCAGTGATCCACCAGCATAATTCGCGCAATCTAACTTGAATTTATCTACATCCAATCCAGACTTAGGAAAAAGTAGAACAAATAAGGAGAAAGCTCGATGGCAGCAGATAGGGATTTGGTTAATTTTAGCGAAGAGCACGAACTAAATTACTGCTTGAGAAGTGCTGGTAAACGCCAAACTCAAGCGAATCGAGATACATTAGTTGACTTGGGCAACCAGGTGAAAGAGGTACTGGACAAACGCGTGTTAACTCAAGGTGAAGTAAGAGGCGCGATCCAAAACCACGGTGACCTGTTCGAGTAATCTATTTTCAAGCATGCGCGGTGTTTAATTACGCCGCGCTTGTCCTATGCCTACTTACCTTTGGTTGAACGAGATTTAGTCGCGCCACCATTCTTTGAATAACTGCGCTTTTTACGTTTAAACGCAGGACGTTCCACCTTGGGTAGATGACGTAATGAATCAGGGATAGGCCCTGCTTTTACTTGTGCCATCAAGCTATCAATGCGCTGTTCCAGTGCTTGCATGAACGGCTGATATGCGTGATTTCTCTCTGCCATACCTTGTAACTGGTGCTCCCAATGAGCCGTCATATCAGGGTATGTTGAATCTTCTGGCAAGGCATGAATGAGACCTCTTCCCGCAGGAGAACTGAGAATTGACTTACCTTGACGCGTAAGCAGTTGGCGTTTGAACAGCGTGTCCAAAATACCAGCGCGAGTCGCTTCCGTGCCTAGCCCATCAGTGTCACGAAGGATTTTTTTCAGTTCTTTATCCGCAACGTAACGGGCGATCCCGGTCATCGCTTGCAACAGCGATGCTTCGGTAAAATGCTTTGGTGGCTCGGTTTTTCGGTCTTTTATTTCCCCTTCACGACAAGTTAACACGGTGCCTTCGGGTAGCGGTGGCACGGCATCAATACCTTCATCTTCCTTGTCAGTTTTGCCCATTAGCGCTTTCCAACCCGGCGAAACTAACTGACGACCTTTCGCGACAAACGTACCACCAGCGATATCGAAAACCAATTTCGCTTCTGCGTAAACCGCCGCCGGATAGAACTGCATGAGGTACTGGCGCGCAATCAATTGATACACTTTCATCTCATTGCCGGAAAGCGCATTCACATTAGCTTGCTTCGGTGTAGGGATAATCGCATGGTGCGCATCCACTTTTTTATCGTTCCAGGCTTTGGACTTTAATGTTAAGTCTGCTCCCTGAACGGCAACTTGCAACTCTTTTGCGTTATTCGCAATAGCAGTTGTCACCGTCCCTGCTTGTGAGTAGTGTTCCATCGGTAAATAGCGACAATCTGAACGCGGGTAAGTGATCAGCTTGTGCTTTTCATACAATGCCTGACAAGTATCTAGTACTTGTTGCGCACTCATACCATAGCGCTTCGCGGCATCGATCTGTAAAGCAGATAACGAATAAGGTAATGGTGCTGATTGCTTGGTTTGCTTTTGTTCCGACTCCGTCACTTTTGCAGGTTGACTTGCGATACGGTTTGCAACATTTTCCACCAACTTACGGTTTAACACTCGACCTTCTTCGTCCTGCCAAGGCTTGCATGCCTCACTTGGCTTCCAACGAGCACGAATATCAAAAGTACCATTGGCATCTTGATATGGGATCAGAGCATGTAGGGTAAAATAGTCCTTCGGGACAAAGTTTTCGATTTCTTCATCACGACGCACCACTAAGCCAAGAACTGGCGTTTGCACTCGCCCTACCGAGAGAACACCTTGATACCCTGCTTTTTGACCAAGCAAGGTATAAGCACGAGACATGTTCATACCATACAGCCAATCAGCCCGAGAGCGGGCCAATGCAGAAACTGAAAGTGGGATAAACTCGCGATTACTGCGCATAGAACTGAGTGCGCGTTTAACCGCAGGTAAGTTCAAGTCGGAAATCAGCAAACGCTGTGTGGATTCCTTCTTGGTTTTAGATAACTTGCAATAGTCCAGAACTTCATCAACTAACAGCTGACCCTCTCGGTCTGGGTCTCCTGCATGAATGACTTCGTTAGCTTCTTTGAGCAATTTACGAATCACTGTTAATTGCTTACTTGCACTTTTCCTCGGTCTGAGCTGCCATTGCTGCGGAACAATTGGTAAATCTGCCATATTCCACTTTTTGTAACGCTCATCGTAAGCGTCGGGTTCGACTTGTTCGAGCAAGTGGCCGATACACCAAGTAACGATATCCCCGTTCCCACAGCGGATGAATCCTTGATCTTTCTTTTGAGGGTTTGGCAGTGCAGCGGCAATCGCACGGCCTAAACTTGGTTTTTCAGCAATAAACAGACGAGACATAACGTTTTGGAAATAAATATAATTAGGGCCACATTATCGAATGTAGCCCTAATAAATCAAGAAAAACTGTATAAATAAACAGTCAGTTTATTTAAGTTTTCAGTTATAGAAATTCAACAAACTGAGAAAGGTCACGCTCAGGAACTTTCATCGGTGTACAACCAGGCGTGCCTAAGTACAAGAAACCAACAATCTCATCGTCACCTTCTAAACCAAATGCTTGATGAACTTCTGGATGGAACATCCACTTACCTGAGCGCCAAAACCCTTGAAAGCCTTGCGCTACGGCTGCCATTTGCATCGCTTGTACAGCGCATCCCGCAGATAAGTGTTGCTCTAGTGCTGGTACTTTCTCATGTTCTGTTACTTTAGCAATCACCGTGATCACCATTGGTGCGCGAAATGGGGCATTCTTTACCTTTTCGACCACCGCTTCATCACTATTTTCAGCTTCTGCCGCTTTTACCAAGATATCTGACAGTTTTTTCAAACCATCGCCCTGTGCGATAACGAAACGCCAAGGGGTTAATCCCGCATGGTCAGGCGCACGAAGGCCGGCACGAATGATGTTCTCAAGTGCTTTACCTTCTGGTGCAGGCGCGGATAACTTCGCGATAGATCGGCGATTGAGCAAAAGATCGAGAGCGTCCATGAAAGAATCCTTATTGAATATCGTTGTTATTTTGTTTACGCCACTTTAGCACAATCTGCTCCTGCGAATAACAACCGGTTTTCTGCGGGCTTGATAACGTGCTTCACTTAACATCAATCTGGGTTTAATGTTAATTTATTCGCGAAATGAATAAGTTGAACATAGGCAGGTTGATGAACAAGGACAAACAAAACAGCATTTACGAAAAGATCGTTAATGACGAAGATGCCCGTGCCTGTAAGGCGATTCCTGAATCAGCTTGTCATCAAGTTCCCGGCAACTTTCTTAAAATCATTCTCGCTCAGTTTTTAACGAAAGTCGGCGATGCGTTAATCAATCCTAAAGTCACGTTGCCGTGGATACTACAAAGTCTCGGGGCTCCGGTTTACTTAATTGGTTGGCTGGTTCCTATTCGTGAGTCAGGATCCCTTATCCCACAACTTAGCATCGCGCACTACATCCGACGCATTCCAGTAAGAAAATGGGTCTGGGTAATTGGCAGCATCTTGCAGGCTCTTTCCATATTTGCAATCGGATTGGTCGCATTAACTCTAACAGGAGCAGCTGCGGGTTATGGTGTGATTGCATGTCTTGTGATCTTCAGCCTCTCACGCGGTTTAAATTCCGTCGCATCAAAAGATGTATTGGGCAAAACCATCCCTAAAAACCAACGAGGTCAAGTCAACGGCTGGTCTTCAAGCGCTGCTGGCCTGGTTACGCTGCTTTTCGCTAGCCTTCTGGCACTAGCCTGGTTATGGGACGTAGAGCCGACAGAGCGCTTTTACGGTCTGAGTTTAGGCTTAGCGGGCGTCATATGGCTCATCGCGGCATTAGTCTATGCGCGAATTAATGAGTATGCCGGTGAGGTAGACGGTGGTCGAAATGGCGTCCTCGAAGCATTTAAACAACTCGCGTTACTTAAGACAGACGTGACCTTTCGTCGATTCGTTATCACGCGGACACTATTTTTATGTTCTGCGCTGAGTGCACCGTACTACGTTGTGCTGGCACAGCAATCTCTGGGTGGACAGCTCTGGGTGCTAGCTCTCTTTATGTTTGCGAGTGGCTTAGCCTCCTTTGTGTCAGGTCCTTTCTGGGGAAGAATGTCCGATCGCTCTAGCCGCAGTGTGATGGTCATAGGCGCAATGATGAGCGCTCTACTTGGTGTTGTGTTATTTGTTTACGATACATGGGTCACCGCTAGCCAAAGCTTCCTATTCGTGATTCCTCTGCTTTACTTTTGTGTTTGTATTGCCCACGACGGAATACGAGTCGGACGAAAAACCTATTTAGTTGATATCGCAGAAGGTGACAAACGGACGAGCTATGTAGCCGTGAGTAACACAGTGGTTGGGATAATGCTGCTTCTAATGAGCTCTCTTGGTGTTATGTCGAACTTCTTGAGCCTTTCAGCTGTGGTGTTAGTGTTCTCTTTTATTACTTTTTCTGGCGTGGTAATGGCCAAACAACTGCCAGATATCAGTGACTAGTTCTATACAAAAAAGCTGCGCTCAAAGCGCAGCTTTTATGGTAAACACTGTGCCGTCCTAAATAAGGTTGACACTTTCCACCCCCAAAATTGGAGAGTGTTATGAAATCAACAACTAAAAGAACT